>CBDBLO010000001.1:0-45906 GCA_965207075.1 Candidatus Nitrosopumilus sp.
AATGACTACATTACGCTGCGAGTATCAGGTACGGAATCCGTGTTTGGCCCCGTTTCCTTGTCAGTACTTGACGAGGACGGCGAGGTGGATACTGACGCGCTTAGCAGTGTTATACAGTTTGGCACCAACAACCAAGTGCGTCTCAACATAACGGAGACTGCCATACAAGGACCAACCCAGTTTGTCCTGATAACCACCTATGCCGGCGTAACTACGACCTCAAACAGTTGGACTGCGAACATGCCCGTACTGCTTACCCTAGACGACATCATCGTAAATGAATGGGACAATGGTTCGCTCATACTGGACATAACAGGTACCAAGCAAGCAATCGTACCGAATGTCGCCGACAGCATCGACGTCAGAATATCTGGTACTACTACAAACGTGGGTACTGCTACTGGTTTCAGTGACGGCGTGGTAAACGGCACGGTAACGCTTGGCGCCGACGACCTCCAATTATCCGGCACTACTGTACAGCTTGAACTGGTGGAAGACACCGGAGCCCCGAGTACGATCTTCACATCAAACCCCCTATCCAGAGACATACCCCCGATACTGACCAACCTGCAAGTTGTCACAACCGGCAGTAACGCGGGCCAGTGGAACGGCGGGAACTTTGAGGTAAGGGTGACGGGACTCAGCAACGGCATTGCCGAGGCTACCGAGATTGACTTGCAAGCAGACGTCGACGATGAATGGAAGACGGTTGTGTCATACTCAGCTACGGGACTGCGGATACTGTCTGGCGGCGACATACGCGCCACGGTATCCATAACGGACATATCTCTGTCCGGAGATACCGTGTTCAGGCTGGTGACTGGCACTGACAGAGGCAATGACTATGCCAACGACGCCGCATCAAACAACTCGACGGCTGTGCGCATTCCGCACATACTCACATCCCTGCCGACCGTCACGCCGATTGGTGACTGGACGGCCGGTGGCGAACTTACCATAAACGTAAGGGGAACCTCTGGCTTGGGTGCTACTGCCACGTCTCTGCAACTGCAGGCGGTGATAGACAACACGTTTGAACCCATAGGTACAGCCCATACCGCCGACCTTACAGGCGGCAACATCGACTACAATGCAACCTTGGCCGACGTCTCACTGTCCGGAACAACAGCCACGTTCAAACTGGTAGCCACTGAGACTACCGGTAGTACTGTAGCAGAGTCAGGTAACAGGACCGTAAGCATACCTGCGGCACTGACCCTGACAGACGTGAGTTTCGGCCCCGCAGGCTGGACTAACACGACTGCTGATAATCATGCACTCAACCTGTTTGTACAAGGCAACAGCAAACTGACTGCAGGTGCAACACTGCAGGTGTCTGCCAACAACGGTGAGACATGGACAGATGTTGGCCCTGCAAGCACAGCTGCGGGTGACATATCTGACGCGGTGATATCTCTAACCGACACGGAGCTGGCAGGCGAATCCGTCCAGTTCAGACTGGATGCAGATTCTGGCGCAAACACGGCAGTATCGAATACCCTATCAAGGGTTATTCCGGCACTGCCATCGAGCAGCAGCGTCGACATGGCACCCACGCCGATATCCTTCTCCACGCAGAACGGATTCCCGCCCATAACCAGGGCAGTAATCAACGACATCAGCGAGATACCGGCCGTACACAACGTGCAGGCGTCACCACCGGTGGCAATATACACCTGGTCAGATGACGACAAGACCGTCGAGGCGTTCAGCGACAGGCTCAGACTATCCGAGCCTTCCGAGAGGAACACCATAACGGGCAACTCTAAGATCGTCATATACGGATGGGAGCCACCCACGTTTGCCGACGGCGTCACAACGCTGTTCAACTGGAACTTTGGTTCCATACTGAGCGACAGCATCGCGGCCGGCACGATCATAACCGAGATCAGACTTGCAAACACAGCCCACACCGAAAGTGTGCTACTGGGCGACGGTGACTCCGGCCTGGTGGACATCACTGCCATGAAGGACGACATCGAGGCCCTCGGCGACACCGTAGACCTGGTCATCATGATGGATAACACCAACATCGACCACGTGTGCGGCGACATTACGTTGGTTGCTGACTTCTTCACGTTCGGACAGAACGACGATGACGGTAGGGTGAACAACGCCATATACCGCATCGAGGTCGAGGAGGCCAGCAGCAACTCTGCCGACTTTGAGGGCACCGTGGAGTACACCATGCTCAACCAGCTGAACATCGACGATCCCAACACGTACACCGGCCTGAGGACCATCTCAGACCAGGTGTCGATCATAGTCCACGAGGACTTTACCGACGAGGACTCCGTGAGGGTCAACTATCTCGACTTGGGCGCCGACGGCGTATCAACCCAGATAGCGATCCAGCAGGCGGCCCCGACGCACAGCGCCGTGGTCTCCTTTGACGCGGAGAGCTACAAGGTTGCCGACACCGTTACAATCACGCTGGAGGATGCCGACCTCAACGTCCAGAACGACGTGATAGACATCTACACGTTCTCCAACGTGCACACCGACTACATCGGAGACGACGGCGCGTACATCCTCGACGTCACATTTGACGACGAGCTATGGACCTCCGGAGAATGTGAGGGAGCCGACGGATTTGCATCCACCGGCTTCACGCTGCAGGAGACTGCGGCAGGCTCCGGCGTCTTTACGGGCGACTTCCAGATACCCGAGTACTACTGCCAGTCGAGCACCACCACCATGGTCTCCGTAACCGGCGTGGACATTGAAGTCAACTATCAGGACTTCCGTGACGCGTCCGGCGAGGAGATCGAGGTCGGAGCGGGAGCGGCGGTTCGTGCCAACACTGGTACGGTATCGCTTGACCGCACCGTATACCCGGTGCCGTTCGCGGCAGACGTGTTCGAGCACACCACAGGCACGCTCGGCCAGCACGATCTGACGGTCCACGTCACCATAGACGATCCGGACTTTGACATATCGGCTGCCGGCGAGGACGTGATATCCAACGCCACCGAGTACCTGACCGTACAGGTCATACGCGGCTCGGCATCCCAGACGATCGACTTGGACGACGCGCAGATCCTCGAGACCGCGCCCGACAGCGGCGCGTTCGAGCTTGACCTGCCACTCGCGTACGACGCCGGTCCGGACGGATCGATACTGCAAGGAGACATCCTGCAGGTCGAGTACCGCGACCCGACTGACGCGTCAGGCGAAGAGAACACCGTCACAGACTCTGCTACCTTCGACCTGCGCAACGGCGTGCTCCAGTCAGACAAGTCCGTCTACATCATCGGCTCAGACATGATCCTGACGCTGATAGAGCCGGACCTTGACCTGGAGAACGACGGCGCCGAGTCCTACACGCTCGACCTGATCGAGTGGGACTCTGACGCAGCGACGCTCGGCATGGACAACCCAGTGTTCGATCCAGAGCCATCCGAGCTCCGTGAGACGGGAGACTCCACCGGAATATTCCAGGTGATAGTCGAGATTCCCGCGGAGATCGACGGCGACCGCCTCGAGAGGGGTGAGGAGATCGAGCTGGAGTACGTGGACTGGGGTCCGTCAGGCGCCGACTATGTCGGCGACGAGAGTGAGGACGTCGGACTGACGGTATTCACCTCCAACTTTGGCGCGACCATCGAGCTGGACCAGAAGGTGTACACGTGGACCGACAAGGTCTACATCACCATCGTGGCGCCAGACCACAACTTCGACTCCGCACTGGTGGACGAGATAGGCGACTCCAACCTCGACCCGATACAGGTATCCACGCGCAGTGCCGACATCGACAACTACAAGCTTGTCGAGACCGGTCCTGACACGGGAATCTTCACGGGTGAGGTGATCCTTATCGGATTCGACCACAACGCGGACGGCGACACCGAGACTGGTACCGAGGCAGGTTACGACAACCCGCAGCGTGACACCAGTCCAGACGGCAGCGGACCCACCAACGGCTACCTCCAGACTGACGATGACGACGGCATCACCGTCTCATTCGAGTACTCGGAGGACGAGACCGTAGTGGGCTCTGCTCTCATCAGGTGGAACATAGGCGAAGTGCAGTGGCTCGAGTCATCGTACCCGGCATCCGGCACAGGAGTGGTCAGGGTCATCGACCCAGACATGAACTGGAACCCGGAGGCAGTGAACAACTTTGTGGTTGACGTGTGGTCAGACGCCGACAACGGCGGAATAGACCTCACCGTAACCGAGACCAACGAGGCGACCGGAATATTCGAAGGCACGGTGTTCTTCACCATAACCGACGAGTCATCCGGGCACCGCCTCCGCGTCGCAGAGGGCAACACTGTAACGGCCGAGTATGAGGACAACACGCTACCAGACCCGTACACGACAGCAGACGAGCTTGACATAACGGCAACCACGCTGATCGGCACCATCGTGCCTCCGCTGGAGAGGGCGCCCGCGACCAACCTTAGGATCGTGGATGCCTTCGGCAACAGCCTAGACACGGTGTCTGCAGACCAGCAGGTGCAGATCGTGGCAGACCTGGCCAACGGCCAGGACCGCTCCCAGGCCTTTGCCTATCTGGTACAGGTCCAGGACGCAAACGGTGTCACGGTCGCGCTCTCTTGGATATCCGGAACGCTGGAGGCAGGACAGTCACTGAGTCCGTCAACATCATGGATTCCATCCGAGGCGGGAACCTACACGGCAACCGCGTTCGTATGGGAGTCAGTTGACAACCCGACTGCCCTATCGCCGCCGGTCACAACCGACATCACCGTAAGCTAGTATATACAGAAAACACACAGAAAAAATTTCCCCTTTTTCTTTTTTTATTTTTGACAGATGACAGCGGATGCTGTGACATTAGTATGCGCCAACACGCGCCAGACTGTATCTGGGGCCGGTTGATGAGCAACAGGAACGGTAACCGAGTATATGATGCCCTTGTCGCATATAGGGTGGCATAACGGAGTATGCGGAATTTTCAGCTTAATAACGCAAACTGATGTGATATCATGACAGAAATCGCCGCATAATTTCCAACCAGTAGCAAATGAAAAATCCACTAGTGTGTTTCGTCACAATTACAACGAGCTCTGACAGCTCGAATATATCGTAGTTAGATAATAGACAATATGCGTAATCGGCATATTTTTAATGAACATAAACATTTTCGTGCCTAGGATCTGCCCGGAAAACGGGTTAAGTGATCTCAATCAAAAGATCTATAAACAAACTCCCGCGATAATGCGGCATGGGAATGCGGATGTTAAAGGCCGCGGGGAAGGCCAAGGGGAAAAATGATGATCAATATTTCTGCGTCAGCGACGACAAGGAAGAAAAGGACTGGCTGTCTGACGTGCCCGTCGTTGATGATTCAACCCTGCTGGAAAGCGCCGGAGACACGGAACTGTGTCTTGCGAATATGAGAAGAGTGCTGGCGTCCGATGCAAAGCTGCACGCGATGACCGGGTACAGCAGTAAAGAGTTCGGGATGCTGTACCGCGCCTTTGCGGCGGGGTGGGAGGCCATGGAGGCCGAGGAGATCGAGAGGCGGCGCCAGTACGAAAAGGCGCGCGCAGGGAAGAGGGGCCCGAGGCCCGCCGCGGATGCGTACGAGGACTATATCAGGAACGTTCCGCTCGTACGCGACGACCCGGTCAGGGCGTCGGAGCCGGGCAACCGGTGCGCGCTCCATCCCGCGTACGTGCTGCTGCTAGACCTGACACGCAAATACCGCAACAACTGCCAGGACCAGTTGGGCGTCATCTTCGGCATCGACCAGGCCGCCGTGTGCAGGTACGTCAGGGTCGCGGACCGCATACTTGCCACCATGCTGCCCGCCCCGCACAGGTTCATGGACATCCTGCGGCACGTCCACTCGCCAAGGGAGTTCGCCGCACTGTTCCCCGGGGGCGCCGGGGCCGACACCATACTGCTTGACGGCACCCACGTCCGGTTCGTCAGGGCGGGGGACAAGGAGGTGCGCGACGCCATGTACTCGGGCAAGAAGAAGGCGTACACCGGCAACACCGTGGTCATGACCATGCCAGACGGCATGGTGATCGCGATCAGCCGCACGCTCCAGGGCAGCGTGCACGACATTACGATAACCCGGGAGTTCCTCGGCGACCTGGGGTCGTTCGCGGAGGACGTGCTCGGGGCGGACCTGCCCAAGGGGGCGGGCAGGATGGCGCTCCGCGTGCTCGGGGACTCCGGGTTCCAGGGGCTGGACAAGGACCTGCCGGGCGCCGAGGTGGTGACCCCGATAAGGAAGCCGAGGGGCGGGCAGCTCACCAAGAAGCAGAAGGCGCACAACAAAAGGCTGTCCAAGGAGAGGGTCGTAGTGGAGAACGCCATCGCGTCCGTCAAGCACTACCGGCGCGTATCCTCCGTATACGAGGGGACCCTCGAGGACTTCAACACCGAGTTCAACGTCGCGTGCGGGCTTGCCAACGCGAGGCTCATGCTCCGAAACGGCACCTACGGCCACTGGCAGTCCGTCCTAGGCGGCGGCGGGAAGGGCCGCTAACGCGGGGCCGGCGGCAGCCTGCCGCCGGCGGCAGCCACCCAGAACACATCGCGGAAAAGGCCGGCTCTTGCCCGGGTTTTTTCCGCGGCCGCAGTTGCCGTAATTAATTGCATGTCACGTATTTTTCCGGCATTTTTGGCGCCATGATTAATTCACGGCCCACGTTGCACTCACACACATGTAATTAATTCCAAAAAACTTCGCAAATTGCCCCGGCATGTGGTCATTATGCATGCCTGTGTGAATTTTTTCTTTAATTACGCATATTGTCTATTGTCTAATGCGTCTATCTACTCATGAGTCAATTATGGACAGTCGCTCAAATCAACATCATATTGTTGTTCGCAATCCGTCGTCTATCAGATCCAACGGCCGCCTCGGCGATATTACGGCTAAATTTTACGCCTGAACACCGGCGAATCAGAGGAAAGATGATGCTTGTGCAAGTATGGCAAAGGTCACAGCATCCGCTGTCATCTGTCAAAAATAAAAAAAGAAAAAGGGGAAATTTTTTCTGTGTGTTTTCTGTATATACTAGCTTACGGTGATGTCGGTTGTGACCGGCGGCGATAGGGCAGTCGGGTTGTCAACTGACTCCCATACGAACGCGGTTGCCGTGTAGGTTCCCGCCTCGGATGGAATCCATGATGTTGACGGACTCAGTGACTGTCCTGCCTCCAGCGTTCCGGATATCCAAGAGAGCGCGACCGTGACACCGTTTGCGTCCTGGACCTGTACCAGATAGGCAAAGGCCTGGGAGCGGTCCTGGCCGTTGGCCAGGTCTGCCACGATCTGCACCTGCTGGTCTGCAGACACCGTGTCTAGGCTGTTGCCGAAGGCATCCACGATCCTAAGGTTGGTCGCGGGCGCCCTCTCCAGCGGAGGCACGATGGTGCCGATCAGCGTGGTTGCCGTTATGTCAAGCTCGTCTGCTGTCGTGTACGGGTCTGGTAGCGTGTTGTCCTCATACTCGGCCGTTACAGTGTTGCCCTCTGCGACGCGGAGGCGGTGCCCGGATGACTCGTCGGTTATGGTGAAGAACACCGTGCCTTCGAATATTCCGGTCGCCTCGTTGGTCTCGGTTACGGTGAGGTCTATTCCGCCGTTGTCGGCGTCTGACCACACGTCAACCACAAAGTTGTTCACTGCCTCCGGATCCCAGTTCATGTCTGGGTCGATGACCCTGACCACTCCTGTGCCGGATGCCGGGTACGATGACTCGAGCCACTGCACTTCGCCTATGTTCCACCTGATGAGAGCAGAGCCCACTATGGTCTCGTCCTCCGAGTACTCGAATGAGACGGTGATGCCGTCGTCATCGTCGGTCGCGAGGTAGCCGTTGGTGGGTCCGGCGCCGTCATCGCTGGTGTCACGCTGCGGGTTGTCGTAGCCCGCCTCGGTACCAGTCTCGGTGTCGCCGTCCGCGTTGTGGTCGAATCCGATAAGGATCACCTCGCCCGTGAATATGCCCGTGTCAGGACCGGTCTCGACAAGTCTGTAGTTGTCGATGTCGTCGCTGCGCGTGGACACCTGTATCGGGTCGTCGCTGGACTCGCCTATCTCGTCGATCAGTGCGGAGTCGAAGTTGTGGTCTGGCGCCACGATGGTGATGTAGACCTTGTCGGTCCACGTGTACACCTTCTGGTCCAGCTCGATGGTCGCGCCAAAGTTGGAGGTGAAGACAGTCAGTGTGACGTCCTCGGTCTCGTCGCCGACATAGTCGGCTCCGGACGGACCATGGTCCACGTACTCGAGCTCGATCTCCTCGCCCCTCTCGAGGCGGTCGCCGTCGATCTCGTCGGGAATCTCGACCACCACCTGGAATATTCCAGTGGAGCTTCCAGTCTCACGGAGTCCGGACGGCTCTGGATCGAACTTGTCGCTTTGGCCTAGGCCGAGCGTCGCGGCGTCAGAGTCCCACTCGATCAGATTGAGCGGGTAGGTCTCTGAGCTGTCACTGTCAAGGTCAAAGTCCGGCTCGATCAGCGTCAGGATCATGTCTGAGCCGATGATGTATACGGACTTGTCAGACTGCAAGACACCGTTGCGGAGATCGAACGTAGCCGAGTCCGTTACGGTGTTGGTATTGCCTGACGCGTCGGTCGGGTCGTTATACTCGACCTGCAGTATGTCGCCCTGGTTGATGGTAAAGTTAACCAGGGGGCGGTTCGGATCGCTCATGTCGATGACCTCGACCATGTATGGGATGCCCCAGTCAAGCTCGAACGCACCCGCGGTGGGTGCCACCTCGAAAATATCTTGCGACGGAATCGGTATCAGTCCTTCAAACGAGCCGCGGCTAACCGTTAGCTCCAAGACGTCCGAAGACACAGTGTCTATGCCGGTCGGTGCCTGGTCAAAGTCGGGATCGCTGATAGTTATCTGTACCGTCAGATCGCGCTGGCCGTATTCGGTGCCGCTGGCGTCCTCGATGTTGGAATCACCTGGAATCGGGACCGGGTATACCGTCCTGTCAAAGGATACGGTACCGGTGTTTGCGCGTACAGACGCGCCCGCTCCGACCTCGATCTCTGAGCCAGACGCGTCACGGAAGTCCTGATAGTTGACTTCAATGTCCACGCCGGTTACGGATCTTATGGTGGGATCGCCGTTGTTTTTGCTCGTGTTGGGTGCTTGGCAGTACACTGACGGAATCTGGAAGGTGCCGGTAAATACGCCAGAGCCCTGTGCGGTCTCTATCAGCGTAAAGCCGGTGTCTCCAAGTCCCGTGTCAGCACCACCGAACTCGTCGTCGGTACATCCGTTTACAGTCCAGGTCTCGTCGTCAAACGTGACGTCCAGCAGGAGCGTGCCCGCTGTAGCGTCGCCTATCGTATCAAGGCCCGACGTGATCGAGTAGATGTCTATGACATCGTTGTCCACGTTCAGGTCAGCGTCCTCCACCGTTATGGTGACGGTATCTGCAATCTTGTAGCTCTCAGAGTCAAGAGACACCACGCCGCTGTGCGTCGGGGCTTCCTGCTGGGCCGTTACAGTTTCCAGCACGCCGTCAGCTCCCAGACCCGTATATTGGATCCGGATGGAGTCCTCTGCTGTCATGTCAGCGTCTACAAGGATCAAGACGTCCTCGCCTATGATTCTCAGCTTGTCGTATACACCGCTGTCTTTGCCTATGTTGAGCTGGTTGAGCATGACATACTCGATTGTGCCCTCAAATACGCCGCTGTCGGCGCTTGTCTCCTCCAGTTCGATCCTGTAGGCAGCGTTGTTGACGCCGTTCTCCGGATCGAACTCGGAGATGATCGGGAACGGCCCATCTACCATCGGAGCTTGCACCTCCGTGGGAGGTCCCTCCTGGATAAGATGGACGACAACCGCGCCGGTTCCACCTACGCTCAATCCGGAGACAAATTCTTGTCCGGATGACTCGTCAGTGGACCAGAGTTCATTCCCTGCAGCGTCTTCAATGGACACGCCCACTATTTCAAAGCCACGGTCAACGCTAAAGTCCCAGGTAAAGAAGGACTCGGGACCGGCGGCAGGGGTGGCCTGCGCATCGACTATACTGCTGGTGTCCGCATATGGATCCAGCATTTTGGCGATTGCGCCGCCTGTGGATGCGCCGCTTGTAGACGTTGTGGGATATGGCGCTGGGGGCAACTCTATCGGGAACTGGTATTGGAAGGCTCCGCTTACATATAGGGGGCTATCAGTACCACACGCCGATATTGTGTTGGTATCCGGATCATACTTGAAAGTGAGGGGCGCCGTATTAGGCGTCGTCTGCACGTTGTGTACGGCCGGTATCTCGCTGATGTCGTTGATTACTGCCCTGGTTATGGGCGGGAATCCGTTCTGTGCGGAGAAGGATATCGGCGTGGGTGCCATGTCGACGCTGCTGCTTGATGCCGGCAGTGCCGGAACGACCCTTGATAGGGTATTCGATACTGCTATTGGGTCAGTGCCTGTATCCAGCCTGAACTGGACGCGTTCGCCTGCCAGCTCCGTGTCGGTTAGACGTACCACCGCGTCAGTTATGTCACCCGCCGCAGTGCTTGCCTCTCCAACATTTGTCCATGCCTCACCATCGGTGGACACTTGCAGTGTTGCACCTGTACTCAATTTGCTGTTGCCTGTTACAAACAGGTTGATTCCAAGTACATCACTAGTATCGTTAGCCCAGCCTGAGCCGAAGCTCACGTCTGCCAGGGTCAGTGCCGGAGGTATGCTTATGCCAGTCACGTTACCTGACATTACAGTGTTGGTGCCGACAGTGGCATCCAGTCTGAACGTGGTCGTTGTTCCGGACAGTGAGATGTCGCTCAAGGTTGCATTGTAGTCGTAATTGCCGCCTGTACTGTCGGAATTGGCGTCACCTACGGGAACAAACGCGTTGTCTTTCACCGCTTGCAGTTGCAGAGACGGGCTATCAGGCAAGCCAGAGATTCCCTTTACGTTTATGGTAAGTTGGCCATCGGTAGTATCCGACCAGTCACCAATTGGCGTGACGGTCGGCAGGGATGTGAGTATGTGCGGGATGCGCACGGCCGTCGAGTTGGCTGATGCGGCGCCGTTAGCACCGTCAGTCACCAGCCTGAACACGGTATCTCCGTACAGTCTGACGTCCGTTAGGGATACCGTGGCGCGTATGTCGCCGCCAGTCAGTATCTGCAGACCTGAGGTGGTACCGCCTTCTACAACTTCGATCCAAGCCCCGTCGATGTCAGCTTCCAAGTTAATCTGGGTAGTCTCGGCAATGCCGTCACTGGAGCCTGTCACCCTTACCTCAAAGTTCCCGCCGTTCCACTGGCCCGCATTGCTGCCGGCTGTGGTAACTTGCAGGTTGGTCAGTATCGAGGGTATGGGTCTGTCTACGGGATCTGATGCGAAATTCTCGTTACCACCTGAGTTTTCTACCAGTACGAACTGTACGGTGGTGCCGGACAATGAGAGGTCGTCGGAGCCAAGCGTTACCGTGCCGTTTACCACGCCGTCACTGAAGCCAGAAACAGCAACCGTACTGAAAGGTGTTGTAGTGCCAGACATGCGGACAGTGAATGTGCCGGTGTCGGCGGTATTCGGTACGATTGCTTGCTTGGTACCTGTTATGTCCAGTATGAGCGAACCATTGTCCCATTCATTTACGTGGACGTCGTCCAGGGTAAGCAGTACGGGCATGTTAGGCGTAGTCCAACTGTTTGAGGTCGTAGTTACGCCAGCGTAGGTGGTTGTCAGGACAAACTGGGTTGGTCCTTGTATGGATGTATCCTCGATGTTGAGGCGCGCCTGGTTGTTCTCGTCAAACTCTACAGGTAAGCCAAGCTTGTCAGTAAGCTCGCCGTCCTCATCAAGTACTCCCAAGGAAACGGTGCCAAACACGGACTCCGTACCTGCTACTCGTAGCGCAATGTAGTCGTTAGTCGTGTTAGGGTCGTCATCATTGTCAGCATCAATCCATTGACCTACGGGAACCACGTTGGTAAGTGACAGAGGCGGCGGTATGTTTGCCGTGTCGCTGTCACTAATTGAGCCGTCAGAAGTCGTTGCTGTAAACGTGTGGGTGCCGGACACCGTAACGTTGGCAAAGGGTATCATCCCTGATATCACGTTGCTGGTTACTGCAACGTCATACTCGCCAAAGTTGGGAATGGTGTCTGACGTCAGTGTAACGATGCCGTCGGCTACGTTGACCGTGGTTCCGCTTATGTCCAGCTCGATAACTCCGTTATCCCAGTCACCTGGAACGACGTTTAGCGTTATCGTAGCCTGTCTGGCATTTACGGTTACGGTCCTAGTCTCAGATGCGGAGTTTCCTGCGGCGTCCTCACAGGCGTACGTTATGGTGTAGGTGCCCGGTGAAGTGTTGGTGACGGTGCCAGTCGTGGTCACGGTCAGTGGCCCGTCCCTGGCATCCGTACAGCTGGCTCCCGCGTCGGTCCAGGTGTCACCGGCAGTTATGGTGTCGGTGCCCGGGTTCACGGTAATCACGGGGTCGTCAGTATCGGGTCTGTCAGGATCGTCGACGGTTACCACTCTGGTAACGGAAGCCGAGTTCCCTGCAGCGTCGGTACAAGAGTACTCCAGCGTGTACGTGCCTGCACGAGTGGTGTCAGGCGCGTTAGACGTCCGGAGGGCCGTAAGACTGCCGTCCCTCGCGTCGTTACACGTGGCGCCCTGCTCTGTATAGGTGTCGCCCACGTTCAGCCTGATCTCCGAGGGTCCGGTGAGTCTGATCGCCGGATCTGTGGTGTCAGGCGGAAGCGGATCCACTATATCGATCACTATGGGGTTAAAGTCGTCGTCAATTACAAACGTCTTTACATTCTCTTGTGATCCGACCGCAACATCCACCGAGGCGACCTCCTCAGTAAGTGGATTCTTGTTAAAGTCCTCGTCGGCCAGGGTGACGGTTATGCGCTCACCAGAGTTCCAGACGCCGTCCGGATCCTCAAATGTGAGCTCGCCGAAAAAGTGTCCTATGACCCCGGACTTTGCGCCCGGAGAGCTGTAGTCCACCTCGAAGCTGTTGCCCCTCAGCGCGCCGTCCAGTACGACGATGTTGGACCTCTGGTCCTCGGCCCAGTTGATGAACACGTTGTTGTTGGAGCCGTCCTCCACGAATCCGATGGCAAAGTTGTCCGGTGCGAATACGTCAGAGGCGCCGGCGCCCAGATTGCTCGTGGACACGCAGGCTCCGCCACTGGCGTCGTCAGCCATGAGATAATCCTGGCTCGGATCAGCTAGGTCCGGCATTCCAAAGTCCTTTGTCAGCTGGCAGTCGATCACGTTGGTACCCTGTGCGCCCCTGTTGATGCTGACGGTCTCGTCGATGCCGGCCTCAGAGCCGACAGGACTGATCTCGTCGTCCATCGCGTATACGGGATCCCCGTCCTCGTCAAACAGGTTGTAGTACGCCGCGTCGTTCTGGGTGTCGAACACCCACGTGTCCTCGTCTGTCGGATCTATGTTTAGGGCATAGTCCTCCAACGTAATGTGCACATGAGCGCCCTGCGGGTACTTTTGCCTGTCGAGTGAGTGAGACTCTGACGGGTCGTCAAACGTCAGGGTGACGGTCTGGCGATCGCCGCCCTTGTTGTAGACGATCTCGACGTCGCCCTCTGGCGTAAAGTCGAACACCTGGATGAACGGCCACAAGTCTTCGTTGACCAAACCCAGCTGTCCGATCGTGGTATCGTCGTCCTTGTAGTCGGTCAGGCCGCGCGGCTCCCTTATCAGGGGATGGCGCGGTTCGCCGTCATCTAGGATGCGACTCACGCTTAGATCGGAACAGACCGAACCCGGCGGCAGGTAAATGCCGTCGCTGTCGGTGAGTGGTATATCCTTACCGGGTCCAGCTATGTCGATGTCTTCACCGCAGGATACACCGTAGGGGAGGCTTTCAGCTGCGTCCGCCAGCGCGTCCACCTCGGCAAAGTACGCCGTCCAGTAGCCGTTGGCAGTCTGCAGCATCCGGAGGTCTGCTCCGTTTACGGTAACCTCGGGCTCTGCTTCGCCCTCGTCGGTATCTCCTATTGAATCGTCTCTAATTATTACTTCAATGATGTTTCCTTCGGCAAAAATGTTGTCGGGGTCCTGTCCCTCTGCCGACACGTACAGGTTCGGATTCGACGCGCTTGTTTGCGCAAACACGGGATCCGTGCCCGGTACGGCAAAGGTCAGCCCCCCGGCGACCATGATTGCCATTAGCGTTATGCTAGTATATTTTCTGTAGATTTCGTTTTGCATGTTATTGATGGCCTGTCAAAAAAATTTACTTATAAGCGTGATGGACGATTGGTTCATGAGATAGGCACGGATTCACGGCTGCAGGTATGATGCTGCACGGTTGGTTTTATGTTTGTACCAATATGGCGGCCGTCGGAGGGTCTGGGGGCGGTGGGACGGCCATATGCTGCCGTCCGGCGGCCGGCCGGACATCCATCAGCCACTCCAAGCATCCACCCCGCGGACAGCCGACCTGCCACCGCGGGAAGAGCCGGGCACGTCACACTTGGACTTGCAGGTCTTGGCGGCTCCGCCCTTTGCGGGGGGAGGGGTGGACGTACATGCCGCGCCACGGCCCATGCATCTGCCTACCGCAAAAGGGGGGCACGGCGGGCGCCCGCAAAAAGCGTCGGATCAGGGCGGCTGCACCGATCCCGGGTTGATCAGGAACGGGCTGACCAGCCTGTACCAGCTCTCACTTAGGCGCTCATACTCGGACTGGCACTGGCTGGCCCTCGCCTCCGTAAGGAAGCCGCGATTGACAAAGTCCGAAAATGCATGCACGTCACTTCCATACATCCAGCACGCTACGTTGTAGAACCTCTGGGAAGCCAGCGAGTGGGGGCCTGCAAGCTGCCCTTCGGTCGGGAATATGTCGCTTTGGCCCAGGGACCACGCGCGCAGGGTCGAGAAAAGAATGTTGCCGGCCTGATCAGGCGGGATGTATTCCAGCGCGATTACCGTGGCAAACTGATCTACTGCGTCCTCCTCGTTTCCCGTAACCGGCAGGTCGTATACGTCGATCAGGGCGTGCCCCAGCTCGTGCAGCATGATCCACGTAACGAAGCCGTTGACCCCATGGGACAGTTCCGCACTCGTGCCGTAGTACGGCGCCAACCGCCCTTCAAGAAACGTGACTAGTTCGTAGCAGACGACTATGCGCTTGTAGTCCGGATAATAAAACGCGTTGGGCTCGTCGCATTCGTCCATTGTGAGATAGACGTCGTAGGGCAGGGCAAGCGTCTGGCTCAGGCGCCCCGTGAAGTTCTCGAGAAACAGCCGGTCCTGATAATATGACTTCGGCGCCAGGTTGTGCTGGCTCGCTGCGGCGTAATAGATCGGGACAAAGTCGCCCGAATCGGTGACTGGCACCACGATCTGCCCGCCCAGGGTGCCCTTCAGGTCCACGATCTCCGCCTCCAGCGCCGTTATTTTCAGTGAGAGGCCCTCTATGATATTTCTCAGGTTGTCGATGACGCTGGCCAGCAGGGCGATACTCGACGGCGGGACCGGTGTCGTTGGCGGCTGCGGGACCGGTGTCGTTGGCGTATCTGGCGGCCCCGTCTGGGACCTGGTCGAGACCGTGACAATCTGCGAGACCCCCGAGTTCCCGGCGCCGTTGAAGGCCAGCACGGCGAACTGGTACGTGGTGCCCGGCTCAAGGCCGCGTACTGTGTAAAAGGTGCCGGCGCTGCCGGTGTCGGAGACCAGCACGGTGAGTATGGACTCGGTCGCGACTGCCCTGGAGAGTATCTTGTAACCGGTTATGGTGCGGTCGCCGGGGTTGTCCCAGGTCAGCGTGACTGTACTTGAGGTGGACGAGGCTGCAAGGTTTGAGGGGGTGCGCGGGACTTCGCCCGAACTCTGGGCGTATGCCGGAATTGCCAGAGCGGCGCCCGCAACGGCGCATAATGTCACTACTGCCGCCGCCACCACTATGACTTTTTGCGCTGCACGCAACGCGCTTGTCACTCAATTATTGATATAAAAAGATATGGTGCCGATCCAGGGTTTGCGCGCGTTCCGAAGTCTTGCTGTCGAGGTACTTGTGTGCGTAAAGGCCAAATCGTATTGTTCCAAGGTACGTTGATACTGCCCTGCGCATGTTGTCAAAAGCCTCGTAATATTCTGAATTTAACAGGTAGTTTTTCCTCCGAGCCAGAATTGCTCCGAGGCGTCGAGGTACTGCGGTGCCTTGGGCAGGCAGGCGAACCCGACGTTTTTGTTTTTGCCGAATGCCTTCCTCGCCAGCTTCGAGCGGTACGTTGCGAATCCCGGTTCGGGAGCGTCCCATCACGCCTGCCGTGCCCGCAGAGTCACACGCTACGGGCTTGCCGCCGATCTCGCCGGCATTGCAGGCGCCTGATGCGGCTGCGTCATCTGCACCGTGTGCACGGCCGGTATCTCCGGGATGTCGTTGGTTACCGTTTTGGTTGTGGGCGGGAACCCGTCACGCGTGGAGAGGGATGCCGGCGTCGGTGTCATGTCGGCGCTGCGGCCCTATGGCAGTGCCGGAACGACCCTTGATACGGGTGCCGATACTGCCGTGTTTGCGCCAGAATCTGCGTCCAGCCTGAACTGGACGGATTTGCCTGCCAGCGTCGTGTCGGTTAGAGCTACCACCGCGTCAGATATGTCACCCGCTGCGGTGCTTGCAGGGCCAACATCGGTCCATGTCTCGCCGTCGTTGGAAGACACCTGGAGCATTGCGCCTGCAGCCAATTTACCGTTGCCTGTTACAAACAGGTTGAGCCTATGATTATCAGCAGTCGTGTTGGTCCAGCCTGCATTGCCGAAACTCACGTCTGTCAGGGTCAACGCCGCAGGTATGCTTACGGTCCTGTTACCTGACTCTGCCACAGTACTGCCGGTAGTCTCAGTGGCTACCAGTTTGAACGCGGTCGTTGTTCCGGACAGCGAGACGTCGCTCAGGATTGCACTGTAGTCGATGTTGCCGCCTGCAAGGGCGCCGGTAAAGGCGCCACCCACGTCATCAAACGCATTATCTTTCACCGCCTGCAGTTGCAGAGACGTGCCCGAAGCATCCAGACCGGAGGCTCCCCTTACGTTTATCGCAAGTTCGCCACCGGCCGTCCAGTCACCGACTGGCGTGACGGTCGGCAGGGATGCGAGTACGTGCGGGATGCGCAGGGCCGTCGAGTTGGATGATGCGGCGTCGTTGGCGTAGCCATTGCCTCTGTCGGTGCCAGTCACCAGCCTGAACACGGTATGTCCGTACAGGGATATGTCCGTTATGGATACCGTGGCGCGTATGTCGCCGCCAGACAGTATCCGCAGTCCCGTAGATGAGTATGGCACGACCGTCTCCCAGCCATCGCCGTCGTTTGCTTGCAGGTCAATCTCGGTAGCCTCGGAAATACCGCTGCTGAGTCCCGTCACCCTTACCTCAAACTGCCCGCCGTTCCACTGGCCCGCATTGCTGCCGGCTGTGGCAACTTGCAGGTTGGCCAGTATCGGGGGGATAGGTCTGGACAGGGGGTTTGATGTGAAGATCGTACCCGGTGCCCCGGTGTCTTCCACCAGTACGAACTGTACGGTGGTGCCGGATAATGAGAGGTCGTCGGAGCCAAGCGTTACCGTGCCGTTTACCACACCATCACTGTAACCAGAAACGGTACCTACGGTTGTATCAGTGCCAAGTATGTTGACGTCGATGCTGTCGTCGATAGCCGGCACGATTGCCTGCCTGCTGCCCGTTATCTCCAGTGCAAGATTACCCCCGCCGTCCCACTCACCTACGGTGACGCCGTCCAGGGTGAGCAGCACGGGCATGCTAGCAGTCCAGCTGTTTGAAGCTGCAGTTACGCCAGCATAGGTGGTCGTCAGGACAAACTGGGTTGATCCCTGTATGGCAGTATTCGTTATGTTGATACGCGCCTGGTTGTTGGCATCAAACTGTACAACTACGTTAAGCGCGGCAGTATCCAGCTCGCCGTCCTCGTCGAGTACCGACAAGGTAACGGCGCCAGACACGGACTCCGTACCTGCGACCCGTAGCGTAATGTAATCGTTAGTAGAGGCAGGGTCGTTATCAGTGTCAGCATCGATCCATGAGCCTATGGGGATCACGCTGGCAAGGAAGATGGCCGGCGGTATGTTTGCCGTGTCGCTGCCCGTGGTTGCACCGTCAGAAGACGTCGCCGTAAACGTGTGGGTGCCGGACACCGTAACGTTGGCAAAGGGTATCGTCCCGGATATCACGTTGTCGGTTACTGGAACGCCGTACTCGCCAAAGTTGGGAATGGTGTCTGACGTCACTGTGACGTCGCCGTCGGTGACGTTGACCGTGGTTCCGCTTATCGCCAGCTCGAGAACTCCGTTATCCCAGTCGCCTGGAACGACGTTTAGCGATATCGTAGCCTGTCTGGCATTTACGGTTACGGTCCTGGTCTCGGTTGCGGAGTTTCCTGCATTGTCCTCACAGGCGTACGTTATGGTGTAGGTGCCCGCCCTGGTGTTGTCGACGATGCCAGTCGTGGTCACGGGCAGTGTCCCGTCCCTGGCGTCGACACAGGTGGCTCCCGCGTCGGTCCACTGGCCGCCGGCAGTTATGGTGTCGGTGCCCGGGTTCACGGTAATCACTGGGTCGTCAGTATCAGGTGCGGCAGGATCGCCGACAGTTACGACCCTGGTAGCGGTCGCCGTGTTTCCGGCAGCGTCAGTACAAGAGTACTCCAGCGTGTACGTGCCTGCCCGAGTAGTGTCAGGATCAGCCGACGTCTGGACTACCTCAAGGGTGCCGTCCTCCGCGTCAGTACACGTGGCGCCGGCCTCCGTATAGGGGTCGCCCACGTTCAGCCCGACCTCTGGAGCCCCGTTGAGTCTGATCACCGGATCACCCTTGATCAGGAACTGGCCGGCCAGCCTGTACCAGCTCTCACTCATGCGCTCATACTCGGACGGGCACTGGCCGGCCCTCGCCTCCGTAAGAAGGCCGCTGTCGACAAAGTTCGAAAATGCATGCACGTCGCTTCCATATATCCAGCACGCTACCTTGTGTAGCCTATGGGAAGCCAGCGGGTCGGAGCCTACAAGATGCGGTTCAGGAAGGGATACGTCGTTTTGGCCCAGGGACCACGCGCGCAGAGTCGAGGAAAGAACGTTGCCGGCCTGATCAGGCGGGATGTATTCCAGTGCGATTACCGTGGCAAACTGATCCACCGCGTCCTCCTCGTTTCCCGTAACCGGCAGGTCATACACGTCAATCAGGGCACGTCCCAGCTCGGACAGCATGACCCACGTAACGAAATCGCTGACGCCCCGGGACAGTTCCGCATTCGTACCGTAGTACGGCGCCAGCCGCCCTTCAAGGAACGTGACGAATTCGTAGCAGAGGACTATGCGCGCGTAATACGGATAATAAACCGCCTCGGGTTCGCCGCATTCATCCATTGTGAGATAGACGTCGTAGGGCAGGGCAAGCGTCTGGGTCAGGCGCCCCGTGAGATTCTCAAGAAACAACTGATCCTCATAATATGATTTCTGCGCCAGGTTGTGCTGGCTCGTCGCGGCGTAATAAACCGGGACAAAGTCGCCCGAGTCGGTGACTGGCGCCACGATCCGCCCGCCCAGAGTCCCCCTCAGATCCACGATTTCTGCCTCCAACGCCGTTATTTTCAGCGAGAGGCCCTCTATGATACCTGTCAGACTCTCGATGATGCTGGCCAGTGCAGTGGCATCAGACGGCGGGGCTGTCTGGGCCTTGGGCGAGACCGTGACAATCTGCGAGGGTACCGAATTCCCGGCGTTATTGACGGCCAGCACGGCGAACTGGTACGTGGTGCCCGGCTCAAGGCCGCTTACGGTGTAGGAGGTGCCGGCGCGGCCGGTGTCGGAGACCAGCACGGTGAGTATGGACTCGGTCGCGGTGTTCCTGGAGAGTATCTTGTACCCGGTTATGGTGCTGTCGCCGGGGTTATCCCAGGTCAGCGTGACGGTGCTTGAGGTGGACGTGGCCGCAAGGTTTGAGGGGCGCGCGGGGTTTTCCAAACTTTGGGCATGCGCCGGGATTGCCAAGGCGGCGCCCGCAACGGCGCAGAATGCCACTGCCACCACCGCCGCCACCATGACCTTCCGCGCTGCACGCAACGCGCTTGTCACTCAGTTATTGATATAAAAACATACATCGGCAGACCGGCGCCGGATTCGGATCCGCGGGACGTCGCTCCGATTTACGCGCCGGCCTCAGCTGGCAGATCATTTTTGCGCGCGTTCCAACCTTGCCCAAGCCCTTTGACCTGGCCGGGAGATGCCGGGGCGCCCGCATATGCGGTCCCCGATCCGGATTAACCGCGGCCGGCGGGCAAAACTGCCCCCGGCTCCGGACGCGCACTGCACGTCGGACTGCGGGGCGCCTCTTGCGGGCCTTGGGCTCCCGTCGGCCAACGGCCGTGCAGCCAGGCCCACAATGTTTTAGAGCACCGCGCCGTACAGGCGCGTAATGGATCTCTTTCTGGACATCGAGACCGCGCCGGACATGACCGCATCAGAGTACGCGGACGCGGCCGAGCGCATGGGGCAGGGCACACTCACGAAACAGTCGGATCCCAGCACGTACTGGAAGGCGAGGAAGGGGGCCCTCAACGCGGAGGACGGCAAGGTCATACTGATTACATACCGGCTCGGCAAGCACGGCCCCGTGCGCCGCCTCGCGGAGTGGGAGTCGGACGAAAAAACCATACTCGCTAAATTTTACGGGACGCTCTCAAGGTTCCAGAGGATCAGGGGCTTCCGGATCATAGGGCACAACCTGACCCGGTTCGACCTGCCGTTCCTGTACGCCAGGATGCTGCACCACAGCATAGACGGCGAACGCGAGGTATACCGCAGGCTGGTGGAGGGGGTGGTGGTATGCGACACGCTGCAGATGCATTTGCCGCTCAACGACTATGACATAGCTGGGCTCAGGCACGACACGCTGATGCACGCGTACGGGCTGCCCGTCAAGGGGACCTCCGGGGGCGACGAGATACGGCACTACTTTGACGGCGAGTACGAAAAGATACTAGAGTACTCGGAGAGGGAGTTCCTATACGCCGAGCTGTTCGCGCGCATGAGGGAGGGGGGCATGGTGTCAGCCGAGAGGCTGAAGGGCGCCGTGGAGGAGATGCAAAGGAAGAGGCAGCAACAAAACGGGGGGGAGAATGGTACGCAGGACGCGGACGGCAGTCCCGGTGCTTGACGATTGCGGCCTGCAATCTGAATACAGTACAGGCAGCGGCACAAACAACAACGGCGGCGGCTACTGCCATGCGGGCGGCCGCAAAGACTTTTTTTGACCGCATGTCGGCGTGGCACCATGTGGCGCACCCCCACGGGAACGCAGAAAAAGCCGTCTGACGCGCACGCCGAAAACATCGCAAGGAACCCGGACGACTACCGCGTGCTGGAAAAGGTCCCCCTGCGTTATGACGACGTCCCGATAAGGTTTGCAGAGCCTCATGATGACGACACCACCGTCGTTATCGTGGACTTTGAGACCACGGGGCTCAGCCACGACGCGGACAAGGTCATAGAGATCGGCATGGTGCGGTGCCGCTACGACTCCGAGGGAAGGCTCGCGGGGATAGACGAGGCACTTGACATGTTCGAGGATCCCGGCGAGCCCATATCCGACAGCATAACCGAGCTGACCGGGATAACGGACGACATGGTGCGGGGCAAACGCATAGATACAGACAGGGTGCGCGACATGATCCGCGGCGATCCCGTAATGGCGGCCCACAACGCAAAGTTCGACCGCCCGTTCTTTGACCGCATCGCACCAAACGACCACAGGTGGAAGTGCACCATGGAAGAGATACCGTGGTGGGGGCTGGGACACGGCACGCGGGGGCTGGGCGAGCTCCTGATGCGCGAGGGGTGGTTCTTTGACCACCACAGGGCGTACGCGGACTGCCTTGCGACGGCGTGGCTCCTAAGCGTGGTGCCGGGCAGCCTGAACCTCATGCTGGAGCCGTCCGTAAGGGTGGTCGCCCACGGCAACAGCTTTGACGTCAAGGACGAGCTAAAGGGCCGGGGATACAAGTGGAACCAGACGGAGAGATACTGGTGGACCAGCACCAAGGATGGCGCGAATGAAGAGCTGGAGTACCTGCGCAACCTGTACCCGGACGGCTACAAGGCCAAGGCGACGGAGATCGACCCGCGCACGGCGTACAAGCTGCCAAGCGGCTGACCCCGGGGACGTCCGGCGCACCCGTGGCCGGGGGATCACGCGCCAGCCCTGTCCCTTAATTCGCGCAACTTTGCAGCGGTATCGGCATTGTCGGCCTCGTGCTTGGATATCTGATCCCTGTACGCGGAAATCTCGGCCCTGATGCCGTCTATCTCCGACGCGTTTGCGGAGTTCGCCTCCCTGTGCAGAAGGGCGTCGCATAGTCCCAGAAGACGCTCTATCTCATGGTCATTATGCTTCTGGCATTCTTCCAACGCGCGTATGTCGTTGTCAATCCCTGGAATCATTTGACCGCTCCTCGTATGATTCCGCAAGGCGCCTTGCCATCTCGGCCAGTTCAGTGTGTCCCATCTTTTCCGCAAGATCCCCGACCTTGCGGCATCTGTTGATTTCAAGGGCATAGTTTGCCATGCCGTATGTCGCGTCGTTCGGCATAAAAATATTGCCGCAGGCGGGAGGCCGAATGCATGCAAATCTCTCTGTGAGGCCCACCATGCCGCACGACCCCTTACGCACCATGATCCCCAGAGATCTAGCAGTTGATGGGGCGATCCGAGCTGCGGTGTCGGTGGGACATTGATCCCCCCCGACAAACGGCTGCAGCTTCCATCGTCCACTGTCCGCCCACGCTTCCATTCCGGGCCCAGGTTGGGCCGCATGAGTTGCGCAACCGGCACCATAGAAAACCATAATCGTCAGGTATTTCTTTATGTGTTTTATGACACAATCCTGCAGAAGGCCCGACGCTATGCGGCAAACCGGGAGGCGTCCATCACGTTGAGCGCCAGAAGCGACAGGCCTCCGTCGGGCTCCCTTCGGAACACGTTGAGCGCGGCGTTCGCGATCTCGGCGCGCAACAGCCGCTCGGGCGATATCCCGGCTATCTCGCCGAGCATGGCCTTTATCGGGTCCATGTGCGTGACGAGCACGGCGTTTCCGTTATCATCATCATTACTATCGGCGCCGCCCCCGCTGCCCGCAGCGGCATCACCGCCGCCCGACACCACTTCGGACACTATCTCGGTGACGCGCCTCCTGACCTGCTCGAAGGTCTCCACCCCCTTGTGCGCGATCTCGACGTCCCCCCCGTAGAACTTTGCGAATATGTCGTCGTGGCCCGACACCACCTCCTCAAACGTCATGCCGGTGAACTTGCCCATGTCGATCTCCGTCAGCCTCTCGTCGACTGTAACCGGTACCCCGCACTCCTCGGATATCATCCGCGCCGTCTCGGCGGCCCTCTTAATCGGGCTCGAGTATATCGCAGACACGCCTGCCGACGCGAGCATCTTGGCCGCGTGCCCCGCCTGCCTCACGCCCTCCGGCGTCAGCGGGACGCCGTCCATGCGGCCTGCAAGCACCCTCTCCACGTTGTTCCGGGCCTGCCCGTGCCGGACCATTATGACGTGCCGCACCAAGGTATCCGCGCCTCGAATAGAGATAATAATAAGTCATATGTTTTCCCGTTGGATGGCCAAGACCGTCGGAATCATAGGGGGCACCGGGGGGATGGGCAAGGGGTTTGCCATCAGATGGGCCCAGAACCATCCCATACTGGTGGGCTCGAGGGACGCGGCAAGGGCCGCGGACGCGGCCGCGGCGTACCAGAAGGAGGCCGACGCCATATACGGCACGCAGACCAGCATAACCGGCGGCGCCAACCCCGAGGTGGCCGAGAACAGCGACATTTTGATACTCTCCATACCGTACGGCAACATCGGCGCCACGTGCCCGGGGATACTCTCGCGCGTCAGGGATGGCTGCACGGTGGTGTCGCCCATAGTCCCCATGGAGAAGACCGACACGGGGTTCGAGTTCATACCGATCAGGGACAGCGGCGCAAAGACGTCGCACGAGTCCGTCGCCGCCCACATGAAAGACGGCGGCAGGAGCCTGGTCTCGGCGTTCCACGTGATATCCGAAAAAAAGCTTGCAAACCCCTCAGTTACGCTAGACTATGACATATTCGTGTGCGGCGACGACGAGCGGGCCACGGGCGAGATATGCGGGTTCATATCGGAGATAGAGGGGCTGCGGCCCATACTGCTGGGCCCCGGCAAGCTTGCATACATGGCCGAGATCGCCACCCCGCTTTTGCTCAACGCCATGATACGCAACAAGATGAGAAACCCCGGCATAAAGCTGGTATGACCAGCGGCACGGCGCAGAGAAGCTGGCACGACAAGATGATATGGCGCATGACGATGTCGGGATCATCATGAGCGGGGGCGGGGGCGGCGAGTACAGGCGCAGGGGCAGAAACTGGTATACGGCAGTCGGGGCGCTGTTCGTCATAATGGCGTGCATAGTGCTGGTGCAGCAGCTGCTGGTGTGGGGCCCCGAGTTCGTGTCGGACTTTCTGACAAACGCCGAGGTGACCAACGAGAAGGTGTCGGCCGGCATGCTCGGGTTCGGCGCCTTTATGATCGCGATGGGATTCAGGCGCAACGCGCCCACAAGGGGGCCCGGCACGCAGTGACTGTACAGCACACCAGGGAGCAGGTGGAGCGGTTCCTCAAAGAGCAGCAGACGATGCGCCTTGCCACCGTACGCGGGGACGGAACGCCGCACGTGGTGCCGGTGTGGTACATGTACGAAAACGGGGCCTTTTACGTCGGCACCCACACCAGGACCGCAAAGGCCAAGAACGTGGAGAGGACGGGCAGGGCCGCGTTCTGCGTCGACGTCGGGGTGCACTCCCCGGACATATTCGGGGTGTCCGGACACGGCAGAGCCTCGCTTCTCAGGGACGGCGTTGCGGCCATCGCGTCCAGGATACTATCCAGATACTATGACACCATGGACGACCCGGCCGCGCAGGAGCTGCTGGCCGACACCGACTGTATAATACGCATCACGCCGGACAGCATGACTAGCTGGAGCTACTGACCATGAAATCCTCGAGCTTTGACATGGCCGACTCCAGCACCGGGATGTCGGGCAGGTACACTATGCGGAAGTGCCCCGAGCCGTACCGCTCGCCGAACCCCGAGCCGTGGACCGTGAGCACGCCCTTTCTCTCAAGCAGCGACATGACAAAGCTCTTGTCGCCGCCGAACCTTTTGGCGCAGTCCTCTATCTTCGGGAACGCGTAGAACGCGCCCCTCGGCATGGCGCACGATATGCCGGGAATCTCGTTGAGCCTCGGGATGATATAGTCGCGGCGCCTGCGCACCTCGGATACGAACCTGCCGATATAGTCCTGCGGCCCGCGCAGCGACTCGAGCGCGGCGTGCTGGAACGGCAGGTTCGTGGTTATGCGCACCCTTGCAAGCTTTGGCAGGTTCTCCCGGATGCCGTCGAGGCGCGGCGACGCGCCGTTGAACGCAACGTACCCCATGCGCCACCCGGTCATCAGGTGCACCTTTGAGAAGCCGTTGAGTATTATGACGGGCGCCGTGCCGGCCACCGCGCCCACCCCGGCGAACCGGCGGCCGCCGTTGTCGCCGTCGTCGTCAAACGTGATATGGTCGTATATCTCGTCGCATATCAGGTACAGGTCGTGCTCCTCTGCGATGCGGACCATCTCGGCGAGGCTCTTTTCGTCAAACACGACGCCGCTGGGGTTGTTGGGGCTTATCAGGCAGATGGCGACCGTCCTCGGCGTGATCTTGGACCTGATGTCCTCCATGTCGACGGATGACTCCTCGAGGTTCATTGCAAACTCCACCGGCGTGCCGCCGCGCAGCCGCACGTAGGACGCGTACGGGGGATAGTAGGGGCCGGGCAGCAGCACCTCGTCGCCCTCCTCTACTATGGACGATATCACCATGTCGAGCGCCTCCGAGACGCCGTTTGTCACCACCACGTCGTCGGCGGACACGGACAGCCCCTTTGCGGACTCCTTTTTTGCGATGGCCTCCCGCAGCTCCGGCAGGCCCTCCGACGGGGCGTAATAGTTCTCGCCCCTATTTACGGCGTCGATGAGCGCCTGCCTGACGTTGTCCGGCGGCTGGAACCCGAACTGCACGGGGTCGCCGATGTTCAGGTAGTCTATTGAAACGCCGCGCCGCTGCACGCCGCGCGCAGCCTGCACTATATCCCTGATGGCGTACTCCACGCCGGCCACCCTCTTCGATACCTTCAAGGCGCTAGGCAGGTATTTAGACGTCTAAAAGCCTTATCTTTTCGGACTCGTAGCACAGTCTGGATAGTGCGGGCGGCTTCGGACCGCCAGGTCGAGGGATCGAAGCCCTCCGAGCCCTCCTCCTCCTCCTCTTCTTCTTAATTCAGGGGCAAGGTACCCATTTGCGCATCACGCCGCCCCGCCGAGATCATGGCTGAGCACCAAGATCTCCCTAGAGCTCTTGTTGCTGGACATGCCGTACTTCCACTCGGGCCTGACTATATCATAACCCGAATAGAGCGACAGTATCTCAGGCGTGTCGTTATATGACAGGATCCATCCGTCGCGGCCGTGGAGGATCCCGGCCAGTCCCTCGTGGTCGAACCCGTTCTGCATGTCCCCCCTGCGGCCATATAGTCCGGTGCCCCCCAGCAGGTACGGCGGGTCAAGATAGAGCAGGGCGTCACCCGCCCCCGCTATGGAGTCCTCAAAGCCCATGCAGTCCACCGAAAAGTTCTTCACGCGAAAGCGCTCCAGCCTCTCTATCGAGGACTCGGTAAAGCGCGGGTGCCCCGGCGACATCCCGCCTGAAAGCGTGGTTCCTGAAAACGACGCCCTGTTCAGGGCAAAGTATATCGCGGCCCTCCGGTACGAGGGGCGAGAACCGTGCTGGCCCTCCTGCAGTTCGTAAAAGTCGGACCTCCCTAGCGGGTGGTACTGCCTTGCGATATCCGCCAGCTTTTTGGGGTTTTTCAACAGGCACCTCCAAAAGTTGACAAGCGGCTCGAATATGTCGTACCCGCGGACCGCGATGCCCGTCGACGCGCACGCTATCTCCAGCGAACCGCCCCCCAGGAACGGCGAGACCATCCTTTTCGTGCCCTCTGGTATGTGCTTGGAGATCTCGGGTACGCCCCTGGACTTGCCGCCGCAGTACCTGAGGGGCGAGCGCGGCCGTGCGGACTCCAGAGTCATGAACGCATGCACCGCCGGCCGGAGGCGCGGGCCTGGGGCGATATGCCTCTTTCCATACGCGTGCGATCCACATGATTGAAACCAGGGCAGCTCAAATATGCCTATTGCCGAGATGGCCATGGCGCGCATCAATCGGGCAGCACGGGTGCATGCAGCCCCAGTCTCGGCCCTCGTCTCGCCCGTTCCTTCCACAGATCCAAGCAGTCGGGATGTATCATCCCGCGTGCAACCTTATTCTTAAGGTGTTCAGACCTGTACGTCTACAGTTTCCTCATGAGTGGGAAACGGAGTTGGTTCTCCATGCTTTTTAAGATCAGCAATGTATCCGGAAATTGCATCCTTGATGTTTTCCAAGGCTGCGTCTCTTGTGCTTCCTTGCGATATGCACCCTGGGAGTTCCGGAACTTTGGATGTGAATGCCCCGTCCTCGTCTTGTTGTACAAGTACTCGAAATTTCATACCTGCGCCATAGTTGCAACATCCGTTATAAAAATACGCTACGGTTAACTCTGTTTCCTAATTCCACTATGTATGCAGGCCAAACCCCCCGTCAGACGACGACACGGCCGTCATACAGCAGGACATCCCGCCTCACGCCTCACGCGCCATCGATTCGTCCCTCCACCTGTTGTACAGGGCCACCTTGAGCCTTGCCCTACAGGATGTTCTACCGCTTGAGGGACGTCATGAACGTTCTGTGTCCGTTTGATCAGATTTCATTGATCAGATTAGAGCCTGCGCTGTCACAAGGCCGCAGGGGCGGATGTCTACAGGCGCAATTAGGAAACAGAGTTCTGTTTTGCCAAATCCACTCCGATATGGGACGCTTATTATAACAGACTCCCAAGTCTATCAAGGTGCCAGTTGTAAAAAAATCGTATAGATCGGGAATGTGTGATCCATGATTGTGGGAGGAATGGACGTATCGGGGACACCAAAGACGGATAACTGCAAATATCTGGGAGTTGTCGTCGGAACAGACCAAGCCATAAACACCGCGAAAATAAATTTGGGCTATGAAGGAATTCACATGAGCCAGATTGGTGACAAAAAGAGACAAAAGGAGATTATAACTAAACTAAAGTTTGACAGTAGGGAAATTATGGCACTCTGCTTCAAAATAGACAAGAACACCACAATTAATAAGATTGCAGAGATGAGAAAAATAAAAAAATTACGTATTCCAAACAGTAAGATTTACCGCACATACCATTACTTGCTGGCACATCATATACGACGGCGAATCACAGAGTTTCTTGTCATGCACAAACAAGACATGTCAAGTACGATCTTTCAATGTGACGGAGACTGTAAGAACTTTCTAAAGGAGAGCGGCCTGCACCACGCTAATGGAGGCAATGCCCACATGCTGTCAGATGCAGTAGCGTGGGCAAACAACACCAACAGAGAGCCACAGGGCGTGATTCAGGCGGATCTTTCTAGTGAGATTAGGAAAGGATTGATCAAAAAGCTCGGGTTAGATCCTGAAAGGGGATACAGGACGTGATTCAGGCAGAACGAAAATTTGATGGGTCCGTACCCACATCAGCCCAATGATCGCCGACATAACAGTCGGCCAAAGGGGTTCGAGTACGGATGTAACTATATGGGAATACAAGTATATATCGTTATAACGGGGTGGGCGCCGCCTAGGCACTCGTAAAAATGACGACATTGTCCAATTTGGAATGCTTTATCCCAAACTTGTGCTCATTTTAATGGGTTTTGGAGCGAGGCGGGTAACAAAACCCGGCTTTTCGCGTGTTAACCTCCGGATGAGGGGGAAGCTGCGGCATCCCCGCACGCCTGAACACATCAGAATGAACGCAAGCCGGAGGCAGGAAATTCCAAACCGGGCATAGCTGGCACATGCCCAGTCTCGGCCCTAGATTATCTATATAATTCCCCCCGGCCTTACGCGACGTGATGCCGGGCATAGGACTGATCAAGCGGCGCCTGGAGACGGAGGCCCAGGCAGTGGCGCTGGCCACGTCACACATACTAAAGGAGCGCAGTCAGGCAGGCGGAGAAGGAAAGAAGGAGGGCCCGGCAGGTGCGGTCAGCACGCTTGAGACCAAGTACGACGCGGACTCGGGGGACTGGTATGTCGCGCTCGGCTGGGACGGCAAAAGGGCCGTCATACGGATGGACTCCATACTGGGCACCGTAACGGACGTAAGGGAGGTATGAGCATGGACGCGCTTGTCATGGGCGGCTCCAGGGGGATCGGCAGGGCGATTGCAGACGCGCTGTCCGACGCCGGCGTCAACGTGTATGCCGCATCAAGGCGCGACGTCGACACGTCTGACCTTGAGAGCGCAAAAGAGTTCGCCAGGGCGCACCCCGACACCGACGTGCTGGTGCTTAACACGGGCGGGCCCCCCCCAAAGACGTTTGCCGAGACAACGGAGCAGGACTGGCAGAAATACCACAACCAGCTGTTCCTGGGATTCTGCACGATCCTGCAAAACGTCAGGGTGAACGACGGCGGCTACATATTCTTGATCAGCTCGAGCGTGATAAAGGAGCCCGACCCGCGCCTCGTCATCTCCGCCGCGTACCGCGCGGCGTTCGCGGAGATCCTCAGGGTGCAGAGCCGTACGGAATACGCGGGGCGCGACGTCACCTGCGTTACGATAGCGCCGGGCCCGATCAACACGGACCGCACCCGCGAGCTTGTCGACGATATAGAAGAGTTCCAGAAGCAGCTGCCCATGGGGCGGCTGGGCGAGCCCGGCGAGATAGGCCGGTTCGTGGCCGGCATAGTGAGCCGCAGGATAAAGTACCTGTCAGGCGCCGTGATAAACTTTGACGGGGCCGGCTCGCGCCACGTCTTTTAGGCGTCGTCGCGCGCAGCCGGCCGGCCGCGGAACCGCGGCGTGTGCGATACTAGACATATATGAGTTCACGCGTGACCACAGCCACTTGCTTGACAAGCATACGATGGAGAGGGTCGACACGGGCCGGATGCACGAGGTGTACGACAGGTGGCCACGGATCGCGGCCGAGGCGTACGAGCCCCGCCCGGACCAAGACGCCGTCGCGTGCGGGGACGACATCGCGCACATCGTGTTTGCGGGAATGGGGGGGTCGGGCGCCGTGGGGGACCTCTTTGCCGCCGTGCTCTCAAAGACTATAGTGCACGTCACCGTAACAAAGGGGTACGAGCTGCCAAAAACGGTCGACAGGAACACGCTGGTGGTCGCGACGAGCGTCTCGGGGGAGACGCCGGAGACGCTGGCCGCGCTAGAGGCGGCCGCCAAGACCGACGCGCGGGTCGTCGGCGTGTCGTCGGGCGGCAGTCTGGAGAAGATGTGCCGCAGCAGGGGCCACGGGCACATACCCATCAAACAGGACCACTCGCCCCGGGCGTCGTTTGCGGGGGTCGTCTTCTCCATGCTGAGGGCGCTTGAGGACGTGCTGCCGCTGCGGAGGGGGGACGTTTCGGAGGCCGTGGGGCGCCTGCGGGATGTGGGCCGCGCGATATCGTCGGACAACATGGGCGGCGACAACGTGTCGCTGCGCATCGCCGAGCGCATGGCCGCCGTGCCGCTGATATACCACCCGTTCGGGCTGCGGGCAGCTGCCATCAGGTTCAAAAACGACCTGCAGGAGAACGCAAAGACGCACGCCATGGTGGAGGACGTCTTGGAGGCTTGCCACAACGGGGTCGTGGCGTGGGAGGCGCCCTCCGACGTGGTCGGCCCCGTCATGATCACGGGAAGCGACGACCACCCGAAGACCAAGGAGAGGTGGCAGATACTAAAAGAGTACTTTGAGTCGGCGAATATCGAATACGTGGAGATTCAGTCCGGGGAGGGGGGGATACTGGCAAAGCTCATGGGCCTTTCATACGTGGCGGGATATGCCAGCATATATCGCGCCGTAATGAACGGGATCGACCCGTCGCCCGTCAGGTCCATAGATTTCGTAAAGAAGAGGCTTTGACCCGGTCGGTCTGCCGTTTTGCGGGGGCGGAACCGCTGCTGAAATTAGTTGCCCGCGTCGTCTTTTGCGGCCGCATCCGCTGGCGTCTGCGCGCCGGGCGATGGTGGTGGTGACGATGATGATGCAGGTGACGACGGCGGTATCACCAAGAGCCCCCCGTCGGCAAGCTGCTTTACAAGCTGCATGACCTCCTTTTCGACCTGGCCGCGCTGCAACCCTGTCTGCTGGGCGAACACCTCCACCAGGTCGGTTATCTTGCGCTCCCCGTTGCAGGACCGCCAAAAGTCCACTATGGCCTGGTTGACCATGAACCCCTGGTCGTGCTCGTTTGCGAGCACCATCGAGCCGTCCTCCTGCTTGACCAGGTTGCCCACGCCCTGCGGCATGGCAGTCGCATAGTCTATGGGGGCCGGCGTCGCCATGTTGGTGAGGCTGCCCATGCCCCGCAGCGTCTCCCTGGCCTCGGCGGTCAGCATGTCCATCGACCAGGGCGGGTCCCAGACTATCTCGACGTTGACGTTGTTGACGCCGGGCACCTTTTTGGCAAACCGCGTCACGTCGGAGACCAGCGTCTCGTGCAGCGGGCATCCCTTCGTGGTCATGGTCATCTTTATCTCGACATCGTTGCCGTCCGTGACGTCGATCCCGTACACCAGGCCCATGTCCACGATGCTGATCGGAACCTCCGGATCCATGCACTGCTTGAGCGACGCCCTGACCGCGTCGGGGGTGACGGATACTGCAGAAGTGCTCATGTGGGGCGCAGTCCCGCCAAGAAATAAAAAGTTTCTATAAATTAGCTGCGACAAACAATCGGGGGATGGACTCTACATAGGGGGGTGCCGCCACGCCCCTCTCAGTTATGATCCCGGACACGAGCTCGGGGGGCGTCATGTCAAACGCGGGGTTTATCACGCCGACGCCGGCGGGCGCCGTCCTGCGGCCCGCCACACCCGTAACCTCGTCGGGGCTGCGCTGCTCTATCACCACGTCGCCGGGGTCGCTGTCCATGTCAAACGTGGAGAGCGGGGCCGCCACGTAGAACGGTATGCCGTGCCGGCGCGCCATGGTGGCCACCTGGTACGTCCCTATCTTGTTGTAGACGTGTCCCGTGCGCAGTATGCGGTCGGCGCCCACCACCACGCGGTCGACCAGTCCGTTTGCCATCGCGTACCCGACGGCGGTGTCGGGTATGATGCTGACGTCGATCCCGTCGTGCTTTAGCTCGAATGCGGTCAGCCTCGAGCCCTGCTGCACGGGGCGGGTCTCGGTGGCGATCACGCTGACCGCCTTGCCGGAGTCGCGCGCGGCCCTGATCACCCCCAGCGCCGTGCCGTACGCGACGGTGGCAAGGGCCCCCGCGTTGCAGTGGGTCATTATGGTGTCGTTGTCCGAAAAGAGGGCAGCCCCGTTGCGCCCCATCGCCAGGTTCACCTCGATGTCGTCTGACGCCATGCGCATTGCGGCGTCCGCTACCGCCGTGGCTACGGGGACGGGAGAGTCACTGTTAGACGAGGCGGCCGCGTCCTCGGCGACTCGCATTATCTTGTCCAGGCCCCACTTCAGGTTGACGGCGGTGGGGCGAGTCGCCGCGAGGACCGTGGCGGCAGTCCTGAGGTCCCTTAGGAGCTGGGACGCGTCGGACGCGCCGCTCTGCCGCGCGGCCAGCGCAAGCCCGAAGGCTCCCGACACCCCTATTGCGGGGGCCCCCCTCACGACGAGGTTCTTGATGGCCTGCGCCACGTCCCTGTAGTCGTCATATGTGACGTAGACGAGCTCGTTTGGGAGCTTCGTCTGGTCGACCATCACCACCCTGCCGTCGGCGCTCCACTCCACGGTCTTCATCAGGTCCGACGGCTTGGGCGAACGCGACGGCGGTGGCGGTGCGGATGATGCGGTCGCGGACATGGCAGGTGTCATTACGCCCCCTTACGAATAATTTAAACCGAGTCGAATGCGGCGTGCCGCAACCTACAGAATCTGTGTCGGTTCCGGCCTGGGTCAAGAACAGCACCGGATGGTGGCAGACGGGCTGCTAGAATGATAAAGAGTTTGTTAACAGTATCGAACATCTGGCTTCCAATGGACTTGTACACGTGGGAGAGGACGGGGCAAGAACCTTAGTCGTGTTTGTCGGGAAGCAGGTCCGCACAGTTGCGGGGAAGCTGCTTCCCTAAAGCCACACGCTTGTGGCCCTGATCTACCATACGTCAGCTACGCAATAAAGTGACTGCCACACGTAGTTCGTGCAGGCGGAACATCACACCGTACAAAACACATGCAGGTTGCGGCGTGCCGCAGACTATTGCCAGAATCACACTAGGGCCTGCGACGCCTGGTGGAACATCTCGGACTTTGCGCACCCGGCCGCAAGCTCGTCGCCGGCGCCACGCCTCATCAGCCCGCGGTACAGCCCGTCCTCGAGCTTTACGCCCTCGCGCTCCTCCCACTCCTCAACGGTTATCGAGTACTTTTTCTGGATGCGGTCGCGGTACCACTCCGGTATCACGTTGAACGCGCAGAACGGGATTATGCGCAGGTCGGGAGTCACATAGTGTATGTCGCAGCGCTGCAGGCGCTCCAGGTCCTCGTTGTACTTGTCCTGAAAGTGCATCATGCCCAGGAACAGCCCCTTGACGTGCCACGAGCCCACCGAGTCAAAGGAGCGCTTCATCAGTATGTTGCCGAACATCTTTGCAAGGTCCAGTCCGGCCGGCTGCTTTTTGGTGTCGACAAACGACTTTAGCTTGCGCACCACCTCTAGCATCGTAAAGTACTTGTTCTTGCCCGACCTGATCTCCTCGGCCTTGTCCTCGAACAGCTCGAGCATGCCCTGTATGTCGCAGAACTTTGTGAGCGGTACGAACTTTTTGGTCTCCTCGTCCTCGAAGATGTACGTGCCGGCGCCGCACGCAAAGTGTATCGACAATTCATACTTTGGCTTTGAGGAGAACGCCTCTATCACGTTTGTAAGCGGCATGCACGACGGCACGGGGAACCAGTCGTCTATCGTAACCTCGCCGTTGGTCTGCTCCTCTATGCGCTGCACGCAGTCCGGTATCGTTATGCGGTATTTCTCGCGCTCGGTCTTGCCCATCCTTCCCGTCAGCGACACGGGCTGGAAGTTTACCGCGTGGACAACGTCCATGTTCTTCTGGGCGTACCTGATTATGCCGCCCAGCTCGTGGTCGTTTATCGACTTTATCACGGTGGGAACGAACACGACCGTGGTGCCGGTCTTGCGGCAGCTGTCGAGCGCGTACGGGATCTCCCAGTGGTTCTTGGGGTTCGTCCTGGCCGTGACTCCGTCAAATGACAGGTACAAATTGTTGCATCCGGCCAATCTGACCTCCCTTGCGGCCTCAGGATCCATGGCGTGCCTTATGCCGTTTGTGTTCATCTGGATGTGGTCTACCCCCTCCTCCTTCATTATCTTGATTACCTCTGTGATGTCCTCGCGCAGCATGGGCTCGCCGCCCGTGATCTGCATCGAGTTGCCGGGTATGGGCCTCTCGGCCCTCAGAGTCTTCATCATGGCCCTGACCTGGTCCTGCGAGGGCTCGTACATGTATGCGCCCTCCAGCCCCTTTTTGACGTAAAAGAAGCAGTACCAGCACGTCAGGTCGCACCTGTTTGTCACTATCATGTTTGCCAGGCCGCTGTGCGACAGGTGGTTGGAGCACAGCCCGCAGTTGTTGGGGCACGAGCACTTGTCGATCATCACGTTCGGGGCGTGCGCCCCCTTGCCGTCCTGCCAGTAAGTTGAGAACTTGTTGTACATCTCGTACGAGCCAAAGTACAGCTCCTCGCACTCGCCGTGCGACGGGCACGTCTTTGTCATGAACACCTTGCCGTCCCGCTCAAACACCTCGGCGTCCAGGATCATGTTGCAGTCGGGGCATATGGACTGGGTGAACCTGATCGTGGACTTTTTGCCCAGATTCTTTGCGGACTGATTGGAGATCTGAATCAGACTCATACTAATAGATGCTGACTTTTGCATGTATTTAATACTTAAGATTCGACCCGCGCTCCGGCTTTAATACCCACACAGGGTTCGTTGCTTGTACCATACAGTGGCCGCCCGTGGGACGGGCAGGCGGCAGGACGGGCGTCCCCTAGGCGGCCGAAAGCGGGTGCGGCGGGCACGATGGGGGCGGGCACGATGGGGGCGGGCACGATGGGGGCGGGCACGATGGGGGCGGGCACGATGGGGGCGGGCACGATGGGGGCGGGGCGGGGCGATCCTCATGCGGGGGTACGGCAGGCGGCAGGACGGGCGCGCCGCCCGTACCACATGATCCCCAAACTATAAGAGCAAAGCCGTGAACCACGTGACAAATGATGGGAGACAGGGACTATCGCAGCATAGTCCAGAACGCCATAGACTCCATAGGAAGGGAGCTGGAGCTGGAGATAGACGCGGAGGACGTCAGAAACATCCACCTCAAGGAGGTGACGGGCTGCATGCGCCGCGCATACTACGACAGGACGGACGCCAAGGAGGTCGAGTCGCGCGAGTTCAGCGGCCTCCTCTCCGGGCTGCTGCGCAAGATGCAGTACGGCAGCGAGTCCAAGAGGTTCCAAGTCGAGGACGGCGGCATCACGCTGGAGGGCAGGGCGGACATGGTGGTAGACGATATAGTGATACTGTTCAGGCCGCCCCCGGCCGCGGCCGGCGACGACGCGGAGGCAAGCCAGAGGATGGAGGCCCCGCACGCGGCCGATGCCCTGTACCTGAACGCCTGCATGTGGATATACGGCAAGGAGAGCGGCATCATCGTGTACATGTCCGGATACCAGAAGGAGGTGATGTTCTCCATGGCGCGCAACAAGAAGATGTTCGAGGAGACGGTGCGCAGGACGCGCGTCCTGGCAAGCCTGCTCAAGGAGAAGAAGACCCCGATTCTGGAGCCGTCCTCGGAGTGCGCCACCTGCCAGTACTATGAGAGGTGCTATACGACCCGGCGCAACGCAAAGCAGATCTCCCTGCACGAGATGTTCGGGCTGGGCGGCGGCGACAAGTCCGCAAAGTAGGCCAGCCGGCGCGGACGCCACCGGCAGAACCGGCGTGACGCTCGAACGGCATGCGCCGCGCAGCACACGCTGGAAACAACGAAAAAGAGAGATTGGTGATCTGCTCACTCAATGGGCTCGGGATGCCCCTTGCCACGGAGAGCGAAACACACTACTGCCAGTGCTATTGCGACCCCGGCTGCTGCGCCGTATGCGGCCATACCTGCTTCTGCCATTTGGGTAGATTCGATCCGTGGCGCTTTTATAACTTTGGCAGGAATCCTTTGATATAATGAAAGTATCATGATCTGCAAATGCTGTGATACAGTCACCGCACGAACTCAAAGCTCAGCACGTTCTCCTGCCCGCTGGTCATCGAGCTGAGGTTGTAAAAGACGTCGCCTGTCACGCGCCAGGACGCCGTGCCGTCCTGCAGCGCATCCCACAGCCCGGGGCTGCCCTGGTTTTGGAGGCTTACCGTGTCCCTCAGGGTGATGGTGCCGCCTGCAAGCAGCGTGTAGTAGCTGGAGCCGAACTCGACCATCCCCCCGGGGCGGGTGCCTATCTGCCCCCCGGATACGGGGATGACGTCGCCGCCGGTGTGCGCGGTCTCAAAGAGCCTGTAGTCGAGCGTCTGGACTATGACGGAGCGCTGGTTGGGGTTGTGCACGGAGAACGATATCTCGATCGTGGCGGCCCTGTCCGTTATCTTTTCGACTGCGATGTCCTCGAGGGAGACCTGCAGCGGCAGGATCTGGGCGGGGCTGCTGCTGCCGTCCCCCTGCTGCATCCCGGGCACTAGCGGCGCGTTGTCGGCCACCATGGCGGGCCCCGTCACCAGTATCCCTATTATGATGGCCACCATCGCGCCCGCCGCCGCGCCTACAAAGATCCTCGGATTCACTGGTAAATGTGGCAGTGCTTGGTTATTATATCATTGGCGCGCATTATATCCATGCAGTACTTTCAGGCCGTGCAGAAGGGCAAGCAGCGCGCCGGCAGGTCTCAGATGAAGATGTTCGAGGCGGCCGGCTTTGGGATGCTCACCCTGACCACCAAGAAGGTGGGCGGATCGTTTGAGCCGGTGGGCGAGGAGGACATGGCGGCCGTAGTCGAGTCCGCCGACGGGTTCGTCGCGATAATAACCGACGCGGACGGGTACACAAAGGCGCAGTCAAAGGCGGTCACGAGGGACGAGGCCGCGGCCATATACCAAAAGCTGACGGCGGCCGGGGAAGGGGGGGAAGGCGGAATGCCCAGGTATCCGGGGGAGAGCATACAGATCTGGTCTGAGACGCGCCCCACGGTTCGGGACGTCTGACCGGCCCCTCTCAGCTCTTCTTGCCGCGCCTCTTTGCGGCGCCGGCGCCGGCGGCGGCCGCGGCCGGCGGCAGGACGATCTCGGTTCCCACCATCCCGGTGCCCCTGATGGCCTTTTCGATAAGCTTGGGGTCGGCCTTGAGGATGCGCGTGCTTATCCTGGACCGCTCGATTATCTTCAGCGCCACTATATCCATGAGGTCGTAGCCCCCCGCGATGGAGTCCTCGTGGACCAGCATGCTCTTGAGTCCCTTGAGCTCGATCCGTTTGAACCTCTTTGCCCGCTTGAACCTGTTGGGATCCATGTCGTACACGCCGTCCACGTCAGTCGCGTTCAGGAACATGTCGGCGGACACCTTCTCGGCTATCAGGGCCGCGGTGCCGTTGGTGGACTGGCCCGGATGCAGCCCTCCCGCAACCACGATCAGCCCGTCGTCGACTGCGTGCCGCACCTCCTGCAGCGTGGTGGGCGGGTGCGAGTACGCGCGGTTCCTCAGCGCGTATATGAGGAGCTTGGCGTTGAGCCGGGATATCTCTATGCCGAGCTCGTCCAGGGTGGACTCGTCGGCGCCAAAAAAGCGCGCGTCCGATATGTAGTGGCGCGCGATGGTGCCGCCGCCGGCTATTATTATGGGCTGGCATATCCTGCTTATCTTTGCAAAAAACGACGCATAGTCCTTGAGGACGCGGGTGTTGTTTGGATCAAAGACCCTGCCGGAGAGCTTTATGACTATCCGCTTCTTTCTTTTCCGGGTGGTCTGGGGGGCGGGCGTCGGCGGCGGCGTGGTCATGATATGTCATCAAGTGTCGAACGCGTCGCAATTTCAACCTTGTTGCGGTATCTGGACGTCGTGTAGACGCGCAGGATGTTCATGAACCCGGATATTGCGTGGACCGACGGTATGTCCGATATCGGCATGCGCTCTGCCTCCTTCCCCCTCCTCCTCCTGCTGCTGCTGCCGCTGCTGCTGCTGCCGCTGCTGCTGCTGCCGCCGGACCGCGGCGAGACCACCAAAATGTGGCTCGACTCGCTCTTTGAGGGCGCGAGCGGTATGGACGGGGTGGCCGAGCTGTCGACGAATATGGCCGACTCGGGGACGCCCGACGCGTCGGATATCTCGGAGCGCAGCCTGCCGGTCTTGATGCCCTGCAGCTTGCGGCGGCTTGTAATGATGCGCTCAAAGACGCACTTTAGCAGCCTGCGGTTCTGGTAGTCGACAGCAAGGGACCTTGCGCGGGCAAGCCCCGGGATATCGGTGGTGGCCATCATGGACAGGACGGGCTCGTCTGTAAGGTTCGGCACGTCGTCCAGGTCAAACGTGGTGAACCCGAACTCGGCGTCCGATATGCGGAGGGCCTCGAGCAGCATCACCTCCGCGGCGCGGACGGTGCGGTGAAAGTATACTGCCTTGAACATCTGGTACCTGGCATGCATCATGGACTCAAACGAGTACAGGGCAGAGCGCTCTAGCGCCAGCTCCCTTTTGTGCACGTCAAAGGACTGGAGTATGCGCTGGTGCTCCGTGCGGCCCATCTGGGCCCCGGTAAAGTAGCTGTCCCGGCGCAGGTAGTCCATCATGTCGGCGCTCAGGGCCCCGGATATGATCTGGTTCATGTACTGGTGGCCGGACGTGCCGAACGCGACGTCGACCACCTCTCTCTTGCCAAAGCCGTGCCTGGAGAGTATGTCGCCGATCTCCGACTCCAGTATGAGCCGCCTGCCGAACTGCTCGTGGGACGAGTGGCTGAGGTGCAGTATCTCCTCAAACAGGTGCGAGAACGGGCCGTGCCCTATGTCGTGCAGCAGGGCGGCCATGCGCAGCAGGGCGAGCCTGTCCGGGTCCATGATGCCCTTGTCCATCAGCATGTGCCCCGCCTGGCTTGCGATGTGCATCACGCCAAGCGAGTGCTCGAACCGGGTATGCTGCGCCGACGGGTACGTCAGGTGCGCCCCGCTCAGCTGCCTTATGCGCCGCAGCCTCTGAAAGAGCGGGTGGTCTATGACCGCGACCTCCCGGTCAAAGACCCTGATGTACCCGTGTATGGGGTCGATGATGTCCAGGTATCTCTTGGCGGGCGCGGCGGTCATGCGCGGCCCCGCCTCCCGCCCTTCCGGGGGGCGCCCGCAGCGGTCCGGGGGGGGCGTGCTGCCGCAGGCGCCGCCGGTTTCTTCTTCTTCTTATTGTTCTTATTTGCCGGCGCCGCTTTCTTTCTTGGCGCTTTTGCGCTTCGCGCCGCCGTGCCTGGCGCCGCCCCTCCCGCCTTCCTGGCAGGCCGTCCGGTCCCGGCAGCCCCCAGCCTTGGCAGGAGATACCCGAGCATCTCCGCGTGGACGTCGCCCTTGGGTTTGTCCGCGCCCACCACCTTCCAGCGCCTCTTCTTGGCCATGGACAGGTATTCTGCGCGCACCGACCCGAGGAACTTTTTGTCGCGCTCAAGCTTGTCGCGGTCGGCGGGGCGCCTCTCAAAGGACACCGCAACTGGAATGTCAAGGAGTATGGTAAACGCGGCCTCCGGCATTCCGCGTTCCAGGCTCTCAAGCCATTTGCGGTCGACGCCGTTTGCGGCGCCGTATATGACGTTGGAGGAGTGGTACCTGTCCATTATGACGACGTCGTGGCCCGGCAGCGCGCCCTCTATCACGTGCAGGAACTCCCACTTGTTGGCGGCCTGCAGGCAGTGAAATACCTGGGGCGGAATCCTTTTGCGCCTCTTTGCAACCAGGTGGTGGCTTATCGCGCGCCCGATGGGCGTGTCATACCTTGGAAAATGGAACAGTTTCGTCGACATGCCGCGCCTTTTGAGCGCCCTCTGCAGCATTACGGACTGCGTGTGCTTGCCCGCCTGGTCCACCCCCTCTATCGCGACTATCAACACGGTGTGGCCGCACGCACATAATAAAAGCAGAATGGATTGGATGTGGCAGCGGCCGCTCCCCCGCGCCCCGCGCGCCCCACGGTCAAATACTTATAGCTTGACGGCCCACACACGTCGATGGGTCCGGCAGAGAGGTTGGCGCAGGAGATGACGAGGGAGATCGGGGCCAAGACCAGGGAGTTCTACGAGTTTGTGTTGCCCCCGATTGACATGTACGTCAGGGACGACAGCCTGATCGTGGCAGCCGACATGCCCGGGTTTGAGAAAAAAGACATCAGTGTAACGCTGAGGGGCAGGATGCTCCGCATCCAGGCGTGCAAGGAGAGGGAGGCATGGCTTGACATCAGGGGCGGCGAGGGCGGCCCGGACGATAACGATAACGGCGGCGAGATAATCTGCGCCCAGCGCCCCAGCTTTGTGGACAAGAAGATACGCATCCCGGCGGCCGCGGCATTCCGTCCGAGGCGAGACAGGAGGGATGACGGCAACGACGGCGCGCCGGCAGAGGGCGAGGAGAAGGAGGAAGACAAGCGGCAGTCCCCCACTGCAAAGTACGAGAAGGGGGTCCTGACCATAGTGATACCGGTCAGGAAGAGAAAGGGGCTCGAGATTGCCGTAAAGTAGCGGCACGGTTATCGGCGGCGCCTCTTGTGCGCAAGTACGGCCGACGCGGCCATTATTGCAAGCGAGCCGGCCATGCCCGCCGCCGCGGCCGGCTCGGCCGCGCCGTGCAGCGCGTACACGACGGCCGATCCCGCAAACACGGCCCCGGAGAATATCGAGCCGGACAAAAGTATCATGTTGGCGTCGGCGCGGTTCTCCCGCCGCCTTGTGCCGAACGCGTGCGGCTTGGACTCGTCCAGATACCGCTTGAGCTCGGGCGCGATCGATATCGTCGCGTCAATCGACTTTGCAAGCCTCGTTATGGAGTGCTTTATCTCCTCCACGTACGCGTCCTTGATGAGGCTCTCCTCCTCCAGAATCTCGCGCAGCACGCGCACGAACTTGAAGTCGACCTCGTGCGTCTTGTATATGCCCTCTATGATCGAGGCCATCCTCATGTACAGCGCCAGGTTCTTTGGAAGCACGAACGGAAACCGACTCATCGTGCGGTTTGCCATCTCCATCAGGCTCTGCACCTCCATCTCGTCGGGCTTGCGCCCGTGCATGGCCCTGACTGTCATCTCGACTCCCCTCTCCACCACCTCCCTGTTCGTATCGGGCACGAGCATGCCAAGGTCGCTCATCGCGTTGACCGTCCGGGGCGGATCCTTCTCGACCAGGGCCAGGTACAGGCGGACCAGCCTCATCCTGGTCTCGTCGTCGAGCCTGCCCACCATCCCATAGTCGTAGAGGATCAGCCTGCCGTCGTCGGTTACGGATATGTTCCCGGGGTGCGGATCCGCGTGGAATACGGAGTGCCTCAGCAGCATCGTAAAGAAGACCTTGTGCACGTCGACTACCAGCCTCTGCCGGTCGATTCCCTTCTCGTCAAGCGACGCGATGTCCGTTATCTTGATGCCGGGTATGTACTCCATGGTCAGGACGTCCCTTGAGGACAGGTCGTCTAGCACCGACGGCACTATCACCGACGATGGTGACGACGCGGCGCCGTTGCTGCCGTTACGGCGGCGGCGGCGGCTGCTGCTGCTACCGCCGCCGGCAGAGGACATGTCCCTCTTTATCCTCTTGAGGTTGTCCGACTCGGCGGTATAGTCCATCTCCTCCCGGATGCTCTCGGTAAACTGGGAGAGCATGGCCTGCGCCGAGTACCTCAGGTTCGGGTCGACAAAGCGCAGGGCAAGCGGCAGCGCCTTTTTGAGGGCGGCTAGATCGCGCTTGACCATCCCCTCTATCCCGGGCCTCCTCACCTTTACTGCCACCTGCCTGCCGCCGTATACGGCGCGGTACACCTGGCCCAGCGAGGCGCCCGATATGGGCGTCTTGTCGATCTCCTCAAACGTGTCGCCAAGGGGCCCCAGCTCCCTCTCAAGTATGGGTCTGACCTCCTCAAACGGCGCGGCCGGCACGTCGTCCTGGAGCTTGGCCAGCTCCCCGAGGTACGGGTGGGGCAGTATGTCCGCGCGCGACGAGAGCCACTGCCCCAGCTTGATGTAGACGGGCCCGAGCGATATGAGCGCGTTTAGCATGCGGCGAGCGTTTGAGCGGAACGCGTCCTCGTCAATCGCGCTGTCCTGCCCGCCGTCCCCGTCCTTGAGGCTGGCCCACCTGCGCCTGTCACGGCGCAGGGCAATCACGGACGGCAGCAGCTTCAACAGCACCATGACGGCGCGCAGCGTTGCAGACATCAGTCACACCTCGGTGTCGCGGCGGCGTAGCCTGCGGCGGACCTCTTTTGCGGCCGCGTACGACGCGCATCCCGACGCGGCGGCCGCGGCGGCGGCCACGAGCAGAGAGCGGCCAGTCCTCCCGCTGTCGTTTCCGCCGCTGCAGCCTACGCTCTTTGATGCGGCGTATGCAAGCGCGCCCGCCGCAAGCCCGCAGCCGGCACCGATCAGAACCTCGGGCGCGTCGCGTATCAGGTGCCCGAGCGGGTCCCTGCGCGGATCCACCCTGTCCGCGTGCACGGTATAGCAGTCGTCATACTCCCGTATGTGCAGGTTGCCATACCTGTACTGCCGGCGGGAGCCCTGCGGCTCGCCCAGCACGGTCTCCTCGGCCCAGTCGGGCATAAACTCGCGCGCCTCCTTTGGGACGCGTATCTCATTATGATCGCCTGCGTCATACATGTGCAACATGCATGGTTGCGGTTGGTTATAACCTTAGAGATCGGGCTGCCCGCAGATCGCGCCACAATCGGATCGCGAGCGACTCCCTCTTCCTCAGTTACTGCTCACTTATGGTACCCATGACTCTCATGTGCTACCTGAAACGACAGCCTTTCTAGGGTCTTGGCCCTCTCAGAGTCGGGGTTGATCTTGAACATTATTGCCCTGCCCACGCTTCTTGTCCGAAGCAGTACGCCGTCGGATTCAAGCCTGTGGACTATGCGTAACGTGGTCTTTATCCCGACACCCGACATGTTGGCAATGTCCGTGATGGAATAGTCAAACGCCTTCATGATTATCATGTGATCCAGTATGCGCGACTCCGAGCACGGAAGGATGTTCGCTAGCGGCCCGACATCCCCCTCCAACTGTTGGTCTACTGCATGTGCAGTCATTACCATGCTGTATGGAGGGGAAGATAAGATATAATTTTACCCACAATATGGTAAAATGATACCATATGTGTGACTCCTGCCGGTCTGCAGCATGAGCAAAATTGAGATTACAGTACTGAGGAAAATGCACTCGTATTGTTATGTTGGCAAAAGGCATAACATCGTTGGACAACCTACCCAAGGGTTTTTCAAAGAACGAACATGGCAACGAGACTAAGACGTGACAAGTATATCGCGCGTTCCATAAATCAGGATGCAAACCCGCGCTTCATCTTCTGCTTTGTGAATACGGCAAAGCTCGCGACAAAGGCGGCCAGCATGCCTATGCCCGTGACATACGCATAGTTGAACGCGCCGGGATCGTCGCTTTCCGTGTGGCCCGTGTTGATCGCAAAGGTCGCGACAAGCAGCGCGGCCCCCGCGAACGCCAAGAGTCTGTGAAGCTCCAACGGCATCTGTGCGCGGCCCCCGCATTAATAACCAACCAGTTGCGTGGCGGGCGGGTCACAGCTTGGCGGCCGCACCTGAGGGGCCGCCCGCGGTGCCGCTGTCGTCGTCGCCGTCGGCGTCGCCCGCGCCTGCATCGTCGTCAAGGTACGCTTCGTCGCGCCTGCTGCGCCGCCTCGCGGCCACGCGCCACAGGACGATAACCACGCCTATCACCGCGAGGATCGCGACTGCCACAAGCGTGTTGACCGGGCTGCCGTCGCCGCCCCCTTCTCCAAGGCCGGCGCCCGCCCCGTCGCCGGGCGCGCTCAAATCAAACGGGTTGCGCTCAGGCGGGGGCGGCTCCGGGACGGCCACCCGCGCGTCGTGGCTGAGCACGTGCTCCTCCCTTATGCTGTCCTTGTATCTCACGTCTATCCGTATGTCGTGCTCCCCGTACCTTGGCTGGCCCTCGAATTCAGCGGGTATGTTAAACGGAACCGGCGCGTCGACCTCTATCTCGTCGATGAACTGCGTGACGGGCCTCAGGTTGGAGCCCTCTAGGGGAGTCACGTGCACGAACCCGAAGAGCCCGTCCTCGTTTCCCTCGTTTATGATCTCGCCTATGATCATGGGCTCGCCGGATATCTCGATCACCCCCACGTTGAACACGGACAGCTCTATGAGCCCCTTTACGAAAAAGTCCACGATCTTCGATACGGTCACCTTGTCCCCGTGTGCGTTGTAGTACGACACCTCAAGCGGTATGCGCAGGGTCTCGCCGCTGAGCGTCTCCGGGACGTACACGGTCGTGGTGATTATACTTGAGCCCCCGGGCCCGATCTGCCCCAGGTCCCAGCTCGAGGCGGAGAGCACCACGTTCTCGACGTTGGTGGTGGAGGCTGCAGTCGAGACGCGCTCCGTCTGCGTGTTCGCGGCAGTGACCTCGACACCCGCAAGCGGGGCCGTCCCGTCGTTTGCAATCAGTACGTCGATCTCGTTCACGCGCAGGGACGTCAGGAACGGCTCCAGGGCCCTTACGTTGACCACCGTGTCGCCGGTGACCTTGAAGTCAAACGTCTCAAACGCGGTGCGCGTGCCGGACTCGCGCAGCCTCGAATAGTCCACCTTGGCCGCGGCCGTATACTGCTGTATCTCCGTGTTCGCGTCTATGTTGACAAAGAACGTGAGCGCAAAGCTCTCGCCGGCCCTGGAGTTCGAGTCGCTGTCCGCGTATATGACCGACCCGGGGCCGTCGGAGGGGGAGAACCCGAGCGGCATCGACAGCTGCCCCCGGATCCCGGTTATATCCTGCGTGCCGACGTTTGCGAATATCACCGTGAACGGGACGTTGCTGTCACCGGCCTCCACCTCTATCTTCTCGTCGGCCGTGCCAAAGTACGCGTCAAGGAACTTTACGTCGCCAAAGTCGCGCTCAAACGGCGAGTCTCCAAAGCCGCCGTACGTAGGGAGTTGGGCGTGCGCCGGCGCGGGCATCGCGGCAGACGCGAGCAGGGGCAGTACCAGCACCAGCACCAGCACCAGCGGCAGCGGGGCGGCTGGCAGACGAGGGGCCGCCGTTGCGCCCATCTACGGGAGCACCCCCCTCTTGCGCGCTGCTGTTGCCGCGGCGGCGGCGGTGGGGGCAGTAGCGGCGGGCGCCTCCTGGCCGCCCCCCTCCTCCTCCTCGTACACCCTTCCGTCGCTGACGGTTATCACCCTGTCGACCTCGCCAAAGTACTCCCTGTCGTGCGTCACGACCACGAACGTCTGGTTGAGCCTCCTGGCCGTGTCCTTCATGAGCCGCACGACCGACTCGGACGACACGGAGTCGAGGTTTCCCGTCGGCTCGTCGGCAAGCACGATCGAGGGCCTGTTTATCAGGCCCCGGGCTATGGCCGCCCTCTGCGCCTGCCCCCCCGAGACCTTGTTTGCGCGCTGCGCCGCCTGAGCCTCCA